>NZ_KB906164.1:375000-420253 GCF_000381205.1 Thioalkalivibrio sp. ALE11
GCGGCACCACCGGGGCTGCCAATATGACGCGGACGGGGCATGGGCGCGCACCGGGCAGGTGCACCCGGAACTGCTGCAGGCCCTGCTGGCGGACCCCTACTTCCAGCGTCCGCCGCCCAAGAGCACCGGGCCCGAACATTTTTCGCCCGCGTGGCTCGTGGCTCGAGGCGGGCAAACGCTGTCCACCGCGAAGCCGGCGGACGTGCAGGCAACCCTGGCCGAGCTGACGGCACACGCGATCGCCCGGGAACTCGTGCGACCGGGCAACGCACCGGAAGACGTACTGATCTGCGGAGGGGGCGCGCGTAACGGCTTTCTGCTGGAACGGCTCGCGGCCGCCCTGCCGCAGACCCGGATCGAACTCACCGATGCCTGCGGCATTCCGGCGGAACAGGTCGAAGGCGCCGCTTTTGCATGGCTGGCGTTCCGGACCCTGCATCATCAGAGCGGAAACCTGCCGGCGGTCACCGGGGCCCGCGGCCCCCGCATCCTCGGGTGCGTGATCCCCGGGGGATAAATGGCATGAAAAAGGCCCGGTCCGTTGCCGGACCGGGCCTGTAGTGCGCGGATCTGGCCGCCGGGTCAGACCGAGAAGCTGGAACCGCAGCCGCAGGTGGTGGTCGCGTTCGGGTTGCGGATCACGAACTGGGCGCCTTCGAGGCCTTCGGTGTAGTCAATCTCGGCGCCGGCCAGGTACTGGAAGCTCATCGGATCGATCAGCAGGGTCACCCCGCCGTTCTCGACCACGGTGTCGCCATCGCCGACGGTCTCGTCAAAGGTGAAGCCGTACTGGAAACCGGAGCAGCCGCCACCGCTGACGAAGACGCGGAGCTTGAGGTTGTCGTTGTTCTCCTCCTCGATCAGCCCCTTCACCTTGCTTGCGGCGGCATCGGTAAACACCAGCGGGCTGGGGATGTCCATGTCATCCGTCTCGGCCTGCGCGTTGGACGTCATCGTTTCGGACATGCGGTGTCTCCTGTGATCATTTCGTTGCCAAGCTATGAAGTCTGACCGCCGGAGTCAAGAATCGTTACGCGTCGTAAGCGTGTCATCGGTCAGGGCGGTCAATGATGCCTCGCCTTCCAGCGCGGCGTCCGCATCCCGACGCCGCAGCTGTCCGTCCACCGAGGCGCCTTCCGCCATCTGCAGCACGCTGTAATAGAGATTTCCCTCCAGCCGCGCCTTCTCGCCCAGCTCCACGTGCTCTCCGGCATGGACATCGCCGCGCACGCTGCCGTTCAATACCAGATGCGGCACCGCGACCTGCCCTTCGATCTGCCCCTTCTCGTCGACCACCAGCACCGCGGAGCCGTCGGTCGAAGCCCGCACGTCTCCGACGATCCGGCCTTCAAGATGCAGCCCGCCGCTGAATTCCAGGTCGCCGTGGATCGCGGTGTTCTCGCCGATCAGGGTGTCGACCCGGCGGGCCCGTTGCCTGCGCTTGCGTCCCATCATTCACTCGCCCTCCGGGCCGCGGCCCATCCTCTTGTCTCTTCGATCCGGTCCGGCCCGTCCTCTTCGGGGTCCACTCTAATGGACAGCCGTTGCGGGCCGAAACCCTCCGGCAGCACCAGGCGCACCCGGACCGTGCGCAGGAATCGCAGATCAAAGCTGCGCCCGGACTGCAGGTCCGGCCCCAGGTCGTCGGTCCCCTGACTCACGCGCTCCCCGTCGCGTTCGCCTTCCAGCTCCAGGTCCCAGCTCACCGGGACCTCTCCGCGCAGACCGGCGCGGTGCACCTGGAAAATCAGTTCGTATTCACCCTCGATGCCGGTCTCGTGCACCGCGATATTGCGCAGCCCGATGCGGTCGCCTCCGGCATCGTCCGCCAGCCGCTGGTAGAACGCCAGCTCTTCGCGCAGCACCAGCAGTTCGGCTTCGCGGGCTTCGGCATCGCGCCGGCAGGCCGCGAGTTCCGCCTCGGCCACCTCACGGTGCCGCTCGCTGCGCAGCCGCTCGCGCACGGCCGCGTCACGCTCCTGCGCAAGTTCCTGCAAGGCCGTTTGCAGTTCGAGCAGACGCGCGTCCCGCTCACGGGTCACCTCCGTCGACTGCGGAACTCCGGCGTTCAACCACCACCATACGCCCGCCGCACCCACCATCATCAGCACGAGAACGGGCGCCACCGCGCGGCGCAGGGGGTGCCCCCGCAACCGTCGCGGGGCGGGAACCCGCGGACGCCGTCGCCATCGCATGGATCAGGGGAAGGCCGGAACCAGTTCCAGCCCCTCCGTTTCCGGGCGTCCCAGCATCAGATTCATGTTCTGCACGGCCTGCCCTGCCGCACCCTTGACCAGGTTGTCGATGGCCGAAATCACCATGCGGCGGCCACTGTGCGGCGGCGTGGCCAGGGCCAGACGACACTGGTTGGTCCCCCGCACCGACGCAGTCTCCGGATGCGACCCCGACGGCATGACATCCACGAAAGGCTCGCCGGCGTAGCGTTCCCGGAACAGCGCCTCCCAGTCGCCGTCATCCAGCGGACGCAGATAGAGAGTGGCCAGGATCCCGCGCGTCATCGGCACCAGATGCGGCTGGAAGATCAGTCCCACATCCGTGCCGGCCACTTCCGCCAGCGTCTGATGGATCTCCGGCCAGTGCCGGTGTCCACCGCTGGCGTAGGCGCGGAAGTTCTCCTGCACCTCGGCGAACAGCCCGCCGATACGCGCCTGCCGGCCCGCTCCGCTGACCCCGCTCTTGGCATCCGCGATGATGTCGGACACATCCACCCGGTTGTTCTCGAGCAAGGGCAGAAGGGCCAGCGTCACCGCGGTGGGGTAGCAGCCCGGCACGGCGATCAGACGCGCCTCGGAGATGCGTCCGCGGTGCAGTTCGGGCAGGCCGTACACCGCCTCGCCCAGGTATTCCGGCGCCCCGTGCGGCTGGCCGTACCACCGGCTCCACAGCTCGGGATCGCGGATGCGGAAGTCCGCCGACAGGTCGATCACGCGCACGCCGCGCGCGAGCAGATCGCCGGCCATCGCATGGGCCACGCCGTGCGGCGTGGCGAAGAACACCACATCGCACTCCGCCAGCAGCTCCGGCTCCGGGGCCCGGAAGACCGCATCCAGCACCCCGCGCAGACTGGGGAACAGATCGGCGACCGGGGTGCCGTCCTCGCTGCGCGAGGTCACCGCGTGAAGCTCCACCGCCGGATGTCCGGCGAGGATGCGCAACAGTTCGACGCCGGCGTAGCCGGTGGCCCCGACCACCCCGACACGGGTGGGCTTGTTGTTGGTTACGGAAGTCATGCTGCGGCATGATACCGGCTCGCGCCCCGCGGCGGAACGCGGTACGCATTTCGAGGTCAGTAACAACGCCTCCTTGACGAGTCACGGGAACCGGAAACATGAGCAAGCTCAAACTGGACCGCAAGGCCGCGATCGGCGGCGTCTTCATCATCCTTGTGCTGATCGCGGTCGGCGCGGCATGGATCACCACCGGCGATGGCGTGCGCGAAGCCCCCGGCTTCGCCGCCACCAACTTGGAAGGCGAGGCGGTGTCACTCGACGACTATGACGGCCGCCCGGTCCTGATCTCCTTCTGGGCCACCGACTGCCCGGAATGCATCCGCGAAATCCCCACCCTCAATGAACTGCACGCCGATTTCCGTGACCGCGGATTCGATATCGTGGCCATCGCCATGGCGCACGACCGCGAAAGCCGGGTACGCTCGATGAGCGAGGATCGCGAGATCGCCTACACCGTCATCCACGACGAGGCCGGCGACCTGGCGAGCACCTGGGGCGGGGTTCGCCTGACACCGACCACGTTCCTGGTGTCGCCCCGCGGACGGATCGTTTACCAGAAGCTCGGCGAACCCGATTTCGACCAGATCCGCGACCACCTGGAGCGCTGGCTCTCCTGAGCCGGCGCCCGCGTCGGACACCCGGCCCGTAACGCCGCTGCGGGCGCAACAAGGACGCCACCATGCACGACGCCTACTCCTGGTTCCTCAGCCTTCATCTGATCTTCATGGTCACCTGGTTCGCGGGGCTGTTCTATCTGCCGCGGCTTTTCGTGTACCACGCAATGACCGAGGACGCGCCCGGCAACGAGCGCTTCAAGGTCATGGAACGCAAGCTGTTCTACGGGATCATGACACCGGGGGGGATCATCACGGTGATCTTCGGCGGCATCATGCTGGCTCTGGTGCCGGTGCACCTGGAACAGCCCTGGATGCACTTCAAGCTCACCCTGATCGCCCTGCTGATCGCCTATCACCTGTGGTGCGGCAAGCTGGTGGCGGATTTCGCCGCGGACCGCAACACCCGCGGCCACACCTGGTATCGCTGGTTCAATGAACTGCCGGTCACGGCACTGGTGGGCATCGTGATCCTGGCCGTCAACCGCTCGATCACCGATGCCCTGATCGGCATCGGCGCCATCCTGCTGCTGTTCGTGATCTCGGCCGCGGTGGCCGCCTGGCGCCGCGCGCGGAACTGACGCAGCCGCGTCGGCGGGTCAGGTCTTGCCGGCGCGCACCAGCCCGCCCAGCCCGGCCTGCACCAGCGCATTGTTGAGCAGGGAGCGGATCTGTTCCGGGTTTTCCAGCAGCCGGCACTGCGCCAGCAGGGCCTCGGCACGATCGGTGGAGAACGAACGGATCACCCACTTCACCCGCGGGATCGCCGAGACGCTCACGCTCAGGCTGTCGATCCCCATCCCCACCAGCAGGATCACCGCCGCCGGATCCGCCGCCATCTCGCCGCACACCGAGACCGGCTTGCCGGCCCGGTGCGCCCCCTCGGCGACCGCTTCCAGCGCACGGATGCAGGCCGGATGCAGGGTGTCGTAGAGGTTGGCGACGCGGGCGTTGTTGCGGTCCACCGCCAGCAGGTACTGCACCAGGTCATTGGTGCCCACCGACAGGAAGTCCACCCGCCGCGCGAGGGTCTCCGCCAGGTACACCGCGGCGGGGACCTCCACCATCACCCCGACCTTCGGCATCGGGATGCGGTAGCCCTCGTCCAGCAGTTCCTCGCGTGCCCGGTTGAGCAGGGCCATCGCCCCCTTGAGCTCGTCCAGCGCCGAGATCATCGGGAACAGGATCTGCAGGTTGTCGTGCTCGCGGCTCGCCCGCAGCATCGCCCGCAGCATCGCCCGCAGCTGGGTCAGGAAGATCTCCGGGTGGTCCAGCGAGATACGGATGCCGCGCCAGCCGAGGAAGGGGTTGTCTTCCTGCACCGGGAAGTACGGCAGCGCCTTGTCCCCGCCGATGTCCAGGGTCCGCAGGGTCACCGGCATCGGGTCGAAGGAGGCGACGATCTGCTCGTACAGCCGGACCTGCTCCTCCTCGCCGGGGAAACGGTCGCGGATCATGAACGGGACCTCGGTGCGGTACAGCCCGACGCCCTCGGCACCCGATTCCAGTGAAGGCTTGATGTCCGCCAGCAAGCCGGAGTTGGCCAGCACCGGCACCGGGTGGCCGTCGCGGGTCGCCGCGGGATCCCTGGCCAGCGCGCGCAGGTCCTCGGCCAGCTCGCGTTCCTCGCGCACCAGACGTTCGAACTCCGCGCGCAGCTCGGCATTCGGGTTCACGAACAGCCGGCCGCGATAGCCGTCCACCAGGATCTCGCGATCCTCCAGCCGCCCCACCGGCAGATCCGACACCCCCATCACCGCGGGCACGTTCAGCGCCCGCGCCAGGATGGCGATGTGCGAGGAGCCGGTGCCCTGGGCGGACACGATCGCGCCCAGACGCTCGATCGGCACCTCGGCCAGATGCGATGCGGTCAGGTCATCCCCCACCAGGATCCCGCCGTCGGGGAACTCGTCCTGGCTGCGATCCGCCGGCAGCAGATGCGACAGCACGCGGCGTCCGAGGTCACGCACATCCGCCGCGCGTTCGCGCAGGTAGGGGTCCTCCATGTCCTCGAACACCCGCACGCTCTCGCGCACGGTGTCGCGCAGCGCCGCCGGGGCCCACTGCCCGGCGGAGATCCGGCCCTCCGTCTTGTGCACCAGGGAATCCGAGCCCAGCAGCATCAGGTAGGCGTCGAACAGCACCTGCTCGTCCGGCCCCAGGGCCTCGCCCATGCGCTGCTTGAGGTCCTGGATCTCCTCGCGGGTATCGCTGACCGCCTGGCGGAAGCGTTCCAGCTCGGCCTCCGGGCCGGCCCCCTCGCGATCGGGGATGGAATCCAGATCCGCCAGCCGATAGGCCACCACGGCATGCCCGATGGCCACGCCCGGCGACCCCGGGATCCCCGTGGCCTCCACGTTCTGGTGACCGATCAGCGGGGTCTCGCTGGAGATCTCGTCGTTGAATTCGGCATAGGCGATCGCCCCGGCCAGCTGCGCGGCCAGGGTGATGAGGAAGGACACGTGCTCGTCGTCGAACCGGCGGGCCTCGCGCTGCTGCACCACCAGCACCCCCAGCATGCTGCGCTGGTGGATGATCGGCACGCCCAGGAAGGCGAGAAAGCGCTCTTCGCCGGTCTCCGGGAAATAGCGAAACCGCGGATGGTCCTGGGCGCTGTCGAGGTTGACCGGCTCCGCGCGTGACGCGACCAGCCCGACCAGACCCTCCGACGGGTCCATCTCCACCTGCCCCACCGATTCGGCATGCAGGCCTTCCGAGGCCATCAGCACCAGGCGCCCGGAGCTCGGCGACTTCAGGTAGATCGAGCAGACATCGATATCCAGCGCCGCCTTCACCCGGGTCACGATGATGTGCAGGGCCTCGAAGAAATCGGCCGCACCATTGACCTCCTGCACCACGCGGCGCAGGACCTGCAGCATGGAGGGCGGGTTCACGGGGGCGTTCAACGCGGCACCGCGGGCGGATTGCAGGATGGCGGTGCCGCATCGCCGTCGCGCTGCAGCTCGGGGAACATCAGTGGCACCAGTTCGCACAGCGCCCGGCGGTAGACATTGCGCTTGAAGTGCACCACTTCGCGCGCCGGCCGCCAGTAGTCAATCCAGCACCATGAATCGAACTCCGGCGTATCCATCGCATCCAGCATTACATTGCTCTCCTCGCCCGTCATGCGCAGCAGGAACCAGCGCTGTTTCTGCCCCACGCACACCGGGTTGCGATGCCGCCGGATCATGCGTTCCGGCAGCCTGTAGCGCAGCCACCGTCGGGTGCTGCCCAGCAGTTCCACATGCTCCGGCAGCAGCCCGGTCTCCTCGCGCAGTTCACGGAACAGGGCCTCTTCCGGCGTCTCGTCGGTGCGGATGCCGCCCTGCGGAAACTGCCAGGCGTCCTGACCCGCGCGCTTGCCCCAGAACAACTGCCGCTCCCGGTTGCACAGGATGATGCCTACATTGGGACGAAATCCATCGCAATCAATCACTTGCCGCAACCAGACGCTTCTCGTTTACCCGCATTGTTCCACACCCCCTGCAATGCGGCAAAGACCCGCGGAAGGCATGCGGGTGCACATTGTTTTAGACTCGCGGCATGAGGCTGCTCCTGCTGATCATTGCCATCGTTGCCATCTTTCTCGCCGTACGCACCCTCGTGCGCTCCAGCGGCGAGCGCCGCCGCGTGCGCCGCGACGAACCTCCGGAAAGCCTGCGCGAAAGTGGCGCCATGGTCCGCTGTGCCCACTGCGGGGTACACGTGCCAGAGGACCAGGCGGTTTGCGACGGCGACCTCTGCTACTGCTCGCGGCAACATGCCGACGCCGGACCTTCCGGCCGCGGCTGACCACCGTCACGGGGAACCCCTGATCGATGGTCATCGACAGCGACACCCAGCGCTCCAGTCGTCTGTACGCCCTGTACCGGGTGTTCGTCGCACTGGTCCTGCTCCTGATGGGCCTGTTCCCGGGCCTGCCGGTGGGCGTGGCCCCCGCGGTCCCCGAAGTCTATCCGGCACTGGCCGGCGGCTACCTGGTGTTCTCGGTATTCATGGCGACGTTTGCCGAACACTGCAACCGCGAACCCGAGCGCGTCGTACAGTTCCGCCGCATGATCCTGCTGGGCGGCACCGGGGATGCCGCGGGCCTGCTCGCCCTGATGGTGGTTGCCGGGGGCGTCCACACCGGCATCGGCCTGCTGCTGATCCCCGCGGTGATGGCCACCGCCCTGCTGTCGGCGGGTCGCCTGGGGCTCCCGCTGGCCGCTGCCGTGACCGCCGGCCTGCTGGGGGCAGAAGGCCTCGCCATCCTGATCACGCTGGGCGATCTCGACAGCCTGACCCAGGCCGGGTTGCTGGGGGCCGCGCTGCTGGCCGGCACCCTGCTGGCCCATCATTTCAGCCGGCGGGCCGACGAAAGCCGCGCCCAGCTCGAACAGCAGGAGGTCGATCTCGCCAGCCTGGCGGAACTCAACGCCCAGATCATCGCGCGCATGAGCGCCGGCGTGGTGGCAATCGATCCCCGGGGCTACATCCGCTCCATCAACGAGGCGGCGCGCCAGCTCCTCCCGCCCCGCCCGGGTCGACACCTGTCGTCGATCTCGCCGCGCCTGGCCCGGGCCGTGCGCGAATGGCAGGAAGAAACCGGGCCGGCCAGCCGCACCCGCCACCTGCCCGGCGACCAGGAACAGCCGGCCCTGCAAGTCCGCCTGGCCCCGCTGGGCAACCAGGGCGATCAGGGTACTCTGCTGATCCTGGAAGACGCCGCCGAACTGCGCCGCCAGGCCCAGGCAAGCAAGCTGCAGGCCCTCGGCCGCCTGACCGCCAGTATCGCGCACGAGATCCGCAACCCGCTGGGCGCGATCTCCCACAGCGCCCAGCTGCTGCGCGAATCGCCCGACCTTTCGGCACCCGACCAGCGCCTGCTGGCGATCATCGACAAGCAGAGCGACCGCGTGAACAGTCTGATCGCCAACGTCCTCAGCCTCTCGCGTCGCGAATCGGGCGAACGCCAGCGGCTCAACCTGCGCGACGAGCTCGAACGCTTCGCCGAGGAATTCTGCAGTGCGCTGCAGATACCGCGGGAATCACTGCACGTGAACGTGGAACCGGCGGACTCCGTGGTGCTGTTCGACCCGTCGCAGCTCAACCAGGTGCTGTGGAACCTGTGCGGCAATGCCCGGGTGCACGGCGACCACGACCGGCCCGACAGCCCGCCCATCATCCTGCGTGGCGGTTCCGGCCAGGTGGCCCGCGTGGTCAGCCTCGACGTGCTGGACGCCGGCCCCGGCATCGATCCGGAAACCGAGAAGGAGCTGTTCGAGCCCTTCGTCTCCGGCCATTCCGGCGGCTCCGGCCTGGGCCTGTACATCTCGCGCATGCTGTGCGAAAACAACGGGGCCTCGCTGGAATACGCGCATGCACCCTCCGGGGGCTGCTTCCGCATCCTGTTTGCCCCCGACGAACAACACCAGGGATCGGCGTCATGAGCATCAAGCACGTGCTGGTTGTCGACGATGAACCCGACATCTGCGAACTGCTGGAGATCACCCTCGCGCGCATGGGCCTGGAGGCCGAAACGGCCGGCGCGCTGGACCCGGCACGGCAGCTGCTGGCGCAGCGGGACTTCGACCTCTGCCTGACCGACATGCGCCTGCCGGACGGGGACGGGCTGGACCTGGTGCGTCACATCCAGACCACCCGCCCGGAGCTGCCGGTGGCGGTCATCACCGCGCACGGCAGTGTCGATACGGCGGTGCAGGCCCTCAAACTGGGCGCCTTCGACTTCGTCAGCAAGCCGGTCGACCTCAAGCAGCTGCGCGAACTGATCGACAGCGCCCTGCGCATGGAATCCGCGCCGGCCACGGAGGCGGCGTGCGGCTCGACGCCGACCCGCTGCAGCACGACCGAAGACCCCGACAGCCCGCTGCTGGGCGACTCCGAACCCATGCAGAAACTGCGCGCCACCATCCGCAAGCTGGCGCGCTCCCAGGCGCCGGTGTTCATCGCCGGAGAATCCGGTTCCGGCAAGGAACTGGTGGCGCGCGAAATCCATCGACTGGGGCCGCGCGCCGAGCGCCCCTTCGTGCCGGTGAACTGCGGCGCGATCCCGGCGGAACTGATGGAGAGCGAGTTCTTCGGCCACCGCAAGGGCGCCTTCACCGGGGCCACCCAGGACCACCCCGGGCTGTTCCAGGCGGCCGAGGGCGGCACCCTGTTCCTGGACGAGGTCGCCGACCTGCCGCTGGCGATGCAGGTCAAGTTGCTGCGCGCGATCCAGGAGCGCGCGATCAAGCCGGTCGGCGGCTCGCGGGAGATCCCGGTGGACGTGCGCATCCTGTCGGCGACCCATCACGACCTCGAGCGCGCCGTGCGCGAAGGCCGTTTCCGCCAGGACCTCTATTACCGTCTCAACGTGATCGAACTGCGGGTCCCGCCGCTGCGCGAACGCGACGGCGACATCCCCGGCCTGGCCACCGTGATGCTGCAGCGAATCGCCGAACAATGGGGCCTGGAGGCCCGCGAACTCGCCCCGGACGCGCAGGAGCTGCTGGAGCGCCACCCCTTCCCGGGTAACGTGCGGGAGCTGGAGAACATCCTGGAGCGCGCCGCCACCCTCGCGGAGGGCGCGGCGATCCACGCCGACAACATCGATCTCCCGGCCACCGCCCCGACCCCGGGGGACAACGGCGAGGACCGCCGCGCCGGCCCCGGCGCACACAACCCGGGCACCCCGCCTCCCTGGGTGCAGGAGCGCCGCACCCCGCCGTCGATCCGCTACGAGGATGTGGGCCTGGACGATCACCTCGCCGACCAGGAGCGCCAAGCGATCGAGACCGCCCTGCACCAGACCGGCGGCAACCGCACCGCGGCCGCGCGGCTGCTGGGGCTCAGTTTCCGCCAGCTGCGCTACCGGCTGAAGAAACTCGGAATCGAATAGTCAGGCTCGGGCGGGCGGGTCCTCCAGGTCATTCAGCCACTGCTCCAGCTCGAACAGGGGCAGGCCGATCACGTTGCTGCAGGAACCGTCGATGCGTTCGACAAAGGCCGCGCCCCGCCCCTGCAGGGCATACCCCCCCGCCTTGTCGCGCGGCTCGCCACTGGCCCAGTAGGCCGCGATGTCGCGGGTGTCCAGCGGGCGCATCCATACCCGCGTCTCGCCGCGCCCGGTGCGCACCGGGCCGTCATCGCGCAGCAGTGCCATGCCGGTGATCACCCGGTGTTCGCGGCCGGACAGCCGCTGCAGCATGGCGGCGGCCGAAGCCTCGTCCGCGGGCTTGCCCAGCGCCTCCCCGTCGATCGTCACGACCGTATCGGCCGCCAGCACCCACTGCCCCCGGCGGGCGTGGCCACGCGCGGCTTCCGCCTTGACCGCCGCGAGGCGCTCGACCAGTGCCCCGGGCTCCTCGTCGGGCGCGGCGGTCTCGTCCACGTCCATGGCCGCCACCTCGTGCACCACGCCGATCTGCGTCAGCAGTTCACGCCGGCGGGGAGACGCCGAGGCCAGCAGCAGGGGCAGGGCGTCGGGGCGGTTTCCGGGAGCGGCAAAGGACATGGCGGATGCCGCGCGACTCAGGCGCGGTGATAGGGATGATTGTTGAGCAACGACCAGGCGCGGTAGAGCTGCTCCGCCACCAGCACCCGCACCAGCATGTGCGGGAAGGTCAGCGGCGACAGCGACCAGGCCCACTCGGCCCGCTCGCGCACGGTGGTATCCAGGCCGTCGGCGCCGCCGATCAGCAGCGCGACGTCGCGCCCGTCGTCCTGCCAGCCTGCCAGACGCTGCGCCAGTCCGCGGGTGTCCACCTCACGGCCGCGTTCATCCAGGGTGATGATCCGGGCACCCTCGGGCACCGCCTTGAGCAGGGCCTCGCCCTCGCGCCGCAGGCGGGTCGTGGCGTCCATGGATTTCGAACCCGCCGGGGTCGCCAGCGCGTGCAGCTGGAAACCCCATTCGCGGGGCAGCCGGTCCCGGTATTCGGCAAAGCCGGAGGCGACCCAGTCGGGCATGCGGCGGCCGATGGCGATCAGATGCAGACGCATCGCCGGCGCTCCGCTTCAGCCGCGCAGCCGGCGGACCCGCTGCAGGCCGGGATCATCCTCCATGCCGCCATCGGCCCCGTCCCCCTCCGCGGCCTCTTCCTCGGCCAGCCACAGCTTTTCCAGGTTGTAGAAATCGCGGGTCTCGGGGAGCATCACGTGGACGATCACGTCGTTGAGATCGACCAGGACCCATTCCTGGCCCTCCTGGCCCTCCACGCCCAGCGGCTGGATGCCACGGTGCTTGGCCTCGGTCGCCACGTTCTCGGCGGTGGACTGCACGTGGCGCCCGGAGGTCCCCGAGGCGATCACGATGAAATCGGCCAGGGTGGTCTTGCCGCGCACGTCGATGCTGCGGATGTTGCGGGCCTTCATGTCCTCGAGCGCCTCGATGGTCAGCTCCAGCAACTGTTCGCTGTTCATGGTCTCGGATGTCATATCGATGCGTTTCCTGCGGCGGACCGGTAAAGCCCGCGCTCCTGTATGTAGCGTTCGACCGCCCCGGGCAGCAGGAAGCGGGGGCTGGTCCCCTCGCGCAGCTGGGCCCGGATGGCGGTAGCGGAGATATCCAGCTGGGTCACCGGTTGGAAGTACACCCGGCCGGCCGGACTCGCCCGCAACACGGCGGGATCGTCAGTGACCGCGCCTCCCGGGCCGTCGCCCAGGTCCTGCGAGGCGGGGCTTCCGGGGCGATGCGACACCGCCACGTGCGCCAGCTCGAACAGGGTCTCCCAGCGGTGCCAGGACGACAGGCCGGCGAAGGCATCCATGCCCATGATCAGCACCAGCGGCACATCGTCACCCAGCTCCCGGCGGAAGGTCAGCAGGGTGTCCACGGTGTAGGACGGCCCGGTGCGGTCCAGCTCGCGCCGGTCGGCGACGAACCCCTCCACACCGGCCACCGCGCGCTCCACCATGGCCAGGCGGTCCTCGCCCGAAGTCCCGGGGCTGGCGCGATGAGGCGGCACGTGGCAGGGCACGAAGTGCACCCGTTCCAGCCCCAGGTGCTGTTGCACCTCCAGCGCCGGGCGCAGATGACCGAAATGGATCGGGTCGAAGGTCCCGCCGAGGATCCCGATCAAGCCGCCACCTTCCCGCCGCGCTCAGTCACGCACATGGCCGTCGCCAAACACGATGTATTTCAGGGTGGTCAGGCCGTGCAGCCCCACCGGCCCGCGCGCGTGCAGCTTGTCGGTGGAGATCCCGATCTCCGCGCCCAGCCCGTACTCGAAGCCGTCGGCGAAGCGGGTGGAGGCATTGACCATCACCGAACTGGAATCCACCGCGCGCAGGAAGCGCCGCGCATGCCCCCAGTTTTCGGTCACGATGCTGTCGGTGTGGTGCGATCCCCAGGTGTTGATGTGCTGGATCGCCGCGTCCAGATCATCGACCACGCGGATCGCCAGGATCGGCCCCAGGTATTCGGCCGCCCAGTCCTCCTCGCCAGCCTCGGCGACCTCCGGCCCGCCGTCGGCCAGCACCGCGCGGGTGCGGGCGCAGCCGCGCAGGCTGACCCCCAGCCCGTCCAGTTCGGCCGCCACCGCCGGCAGGAAACCCTCGGCACGGTCGGCGTGCACCAGCAGGGTCTCCATGGTGTTGCAGGTCCCGTAGCGCTGGGTCTTGGCGTTCACCGCCACCGCCTGCGCCTTGTCCGGGTCCGCCGCGGCGTCCACGTACACGTGGCACACCCCGTCGAGGTGCTTGATCACCGGGATGCGCGACTCCTGGCTGATACGTTCGATCAGGCCCTTGCCGCCGCGTGGCACGATCACATCCACGTACTCGGGCATGCGCAGCAGCGCGCCCACCGCGGCACGGTCGGTGGTGTCGACGATCTGCACCGCCTCGCGCGGCAGCCCCGCGGTCGCCAGTCCGGACTGGATAATGCCGGCCAGCGCGCGATTGGAATGCGCCGCCTCGGAGCCCCCGCGCAGGATGGCCGCATTGCCCGACTTCAGGCACAGCGCCGCCGCGTCGATGGTCACATTGGGACGTGATTCATAGATGATGCCGATCACCCCCAGCGGCACCCGCATCTGACCCACCTGGATCCCGCTCGGCTGATAGGCCATGTCGGTGATCGTACCCACCGGGTCCGGCAGACCCGCGACCTGGCGGCAGCCCTCGATCATGGTGTCGATGCGCGCATCGGTCAGCGCCAGACGGTCCAGCATCGCCGCGTCCAGCCCGCGGGCACGCCCCGCCTCCAGGTCGCGCTCGTTGGCCTCGGCCAGCTCCGCGCGACGTTCGGCGATCCCCTCGGCGATGGCCTGCAGCGCCGCGTTCTTGGCACCCGGTTCAGCCTCGGCCATGTGGCGCGAGGCGGCGCGGGCGGCGCGGCCCAGGGCCTGCATGCGCTCGAACAGGTCGGCGTCGATGGCGTTGTCTTCGTCGGTCACGGCATTCATGGTTCAGACGGTCTCGAGTTCGGGCACGGAAAGGGTGAGCGGTTGCCCGGCGATCCGGGCCACCAAGTCTAGCAACAGCCGCCGCGGGCTGCCGGATTCCTGCCCCTTGATCACCCGGTCCACGCGGGCGGCCAGGCACAGGATGTCACGCGCCCGCGCCACGTCCAGGCGTCCCGCCGCCAGGCGCAGGGCCTTTTGCTGATCGCCGAAGCTGCCCTGGAAGGCGTCGCGGTCGTTCGCCCCGGCGGCCCGGCGTTCCAGGGCTTGCACCAGCAGCCGGGCATCGCGCGCCAGCGCCCACAGGATCAGCGGCTCGGGCTGACCTTCGTCCAGCAGCCCCTCCAGCATGCGCAGGGCGCGGCCGGTCTCGCCGCGCAGGGCGGCCGCCGACAGGCCGAACAGGTCGAAGCGCGCGGCATCCGCGGTGGACTCGGACAGGGTCTCCAGATCGATCTCCCGCACGCCCGCCAGCGACAGCTTTTCGATCTCCTGGCGCGCGGCCAGCAGATTCCCCTCCACCCGGGCGGCCAGCAGCTGCAGGGCCTCGTCGGTAATCCGCAACCCGTGGCGGGCCAGACGTTCGCGGATCCAGCCGCCCAGGCGATCCGGCGGTACCGGCCGCGCATGCACCACCACCGCAGCCGACTCCATGGCCTTGAACCAGGCGGCCCGGCGCATGTCGCGATCCGGGCGCGGCAATTGCAACAGCAGCACGATGTCGGGCTCCGGTGCGGCGGCGTATGCCTTCAGCCGTTCGCCGCCCTCGCGCCCGGGCTTGCCGGTCGCCAGACGCAGGTCCACCAGCGTGCGGCTGGCGAACAGCGAGCGGTCACGCAGCGCCGCATCCAGCGCGGACCAGTCCGACTGGGCGGAGAGATCCAGCACCGTGCGCTCGTCGAAGCCCTGCTCGCGCGCGGCGGCGCGGATCGCATCGGCGGCCTCGATGGTCTGCAGCGGTTCCTCGCCCAGCAGCATGTACAGCGGGGCCACGCCCTTGCGCAGGGACTGATCGATGCGTCCCGGATCGACGGCCATGTCAGTCCTCGCCCCCCCCGGTCAGGGCTCGCACCCGACGCTGCAGCAGGGCCACCAGATCGCGGTTCATGGTGGCCCGCAGGTCCTCCTCGCGCTCCGAGCGGCTGAGCACGGCGGTCTCGTCATAGACGTAAGTGCGGGACGCACGCAGCGGTTCGAGATCCATCGCTTCACCATCGGCCGGGCGCAGGCGCACGCGCAGGCTGCGGGTCAGTTCGTACTCGCTGACCCGCGCCTGATCGGACACCGACAGCGCGCGCCGCGAATCATCCACCGAGCGGATCTCCAAGGTCGCGCCCCGCTCTTCCGGGCGCTCGTCCACGATCTCGATCCCGGAGGCACGCAGGCCCCGGGCCAGTTCCTGGTACAGGGAGTCTCGCGGCTGCAGGCCGCGGATCTCCACCGGGTCCAGTTCCGCCGGCCAGCCCCCGGTGCCGCGCAGCTGGAACCCGCAGGCGGCCAGCGAGGCCGTCAGCACGAGCACCGCCAGCAGACGCGGCAGGAACCGGGTCATTGCGGCTTGACCACGAAATTCACCAGGCGTCCGGGGACCACGATCACCTTCACGATGCCCTGCCCCTCGAGATGGCGCTGGACGTTTTCGTCCTCCCGCGCGATACGCTCCACGCTCTCGCGGTCCGCGCCGGCCGGTACCGCAATCTCCGCGCGGCGCTTGCCGTTGACCTGCACCGCCAGGGTCTCGCGGGCGGCCTGACGGGCAGCCTCGTCGACCTGCGGCCAGCGGGTATCGGCCACCAGCCCGTCATGGCCCAGCGCCTCCCACAGCACCTGGGTCACGTGCGGAATGATCGGAGCCAGCATGCGTACGATACCTTCGAGCACCTCCTGGCGGACCGCGATGGCGCCCTCGGCATCCTCCGGCAGCCGCCCGAGCTCGTTCAGCAGCTCCATGTTCGCCGCGACTGCGGTATTGAAGGTCTGGCGCCGACCGATGTCGTCGGTGACCTTGGCGATGGTGTCGTGCAACTTGCGCCGCAGCTCGGCCGCCGGTTCGGACAGGTTTTCGGGATCCAGCGGCGACGCCGCCGGGCCTCCGACATGTTCGCGCACCGTGCGCCACAGGCGGCGGATGAAGCGCTGCGCGCCCTCCACGCCGGAGTCGGACCATTCCAGCGACAGGTCCGGCGGGGCGGCGAACATGGTGAACAGCCGCGCGGTGTCGGCCCCGAAGCGCTCGATCAGCGCCTGCGGGTCCACGCCGTTGTTCTTCGACTTGGACATCTTCTCCATGCCGCCGATCGCCACCGGCTGCCCGTCTTCGCGATGGCGTGCGGCCTTCACCGAACCATCCTCCGCGCGTTCCAGTTCCACGTCGGCGGGGTTGATCCAGTCCTTCCCGCCATCGCCGCGGTCGCGGTAGAAGGTGGGCGCCACCACCATGCCCTGGGTCAGCAGCCGGGTGAACGGCTCGTCGGAGCCCACCAGCCCCTCGTCGCGCAGCAATTTATGGAAGAAGCGCGCATACAGCAGGTGCAGTACCGCGTGCTCGATGCCGCCGACATACTGATCCACCGGCAGCCAGTGATCGGCGCGCTCGTCGAGCATCGCCGTGTCGCTGTCGGCGCAGGCGTAGCGGGCGAAGTACCAGCTGGACTCGAAGAAGGTGTCGAAGGTATCGGTCTCGCGCCGTGCCGGCTTGCCGCATTGCGGGCAGGTCGCCTCGTAGAATTCCGGCATGCGCGCCAGCGGCGAGCCGGCCCCGTCCGGGATCACGTCCTCCGGCAGGCGCACGGGCAGATCCTCTTCCGGCACCGGCACCGCCCCGCAGTCGTCGCAGTGGATCACCGGGATCGGGCAGCCCCAGTAGCGCTGGCGCGAGATACCCCAGTCGCGCAGACGGTAGTTGCGCCGGCGCCGGCCCAGTCCGGCCTGCTCCAGATGATCGGCGATCGCGGCCTTCGCGGCCTCCGAATCCTGCCCGGTGAAATCTCCCGAGTTCACCAGCACGCCGGGTTCGGTGAACGCGGCGACCTGCACGTCGCACTCGCCCCCGTCGGCCGGGGCGATCACCTGGCGGATCGGCAGGCCATATTGCGTCGCGAACTCGTGGTCGCGCTCGTCGTGTGCCGGCACCGCCATCACCGCGCCGGTGCCGTATTCCATCAGCACGAAGTTGGCGACCCACACCGGGATGTCTTCGCCGGTCAGCGGGTGGCGGGCGGTGAAGCCCAGCGCGCGGCCCTTCTTCTCCATTGTGGCCAGGTCCGCCTCGGCCACCCCGCCCTGGCCGCACTCGTCCACGAACGCAGCCAGTTCCGGATCGTTCTGCGCCAGCGCCTGCACCGTGGGGTGCTCCGGCGCGAGCGCCATGTAGCTGACGCCGAACAGGGTGTCCGGGCGCGTGGTGAACACGTTCAGCGGCTCGCCGCCTTCCACCGCGAACTCCAGCTCCACACCCTCGGAACGCCCGATCCAGTTGCGCTGCATGGTGCGCACCTGATCCGGCCAGCCGTCCAGGTCGTCCAGGGCCTCCAGCAGCTCGTCTGCGTAGTCGGTGATGCGCAGGAACCACTGCGGCAGCTCGCGGCGCTCGACCGGCGCGCCGGAGCGCCAGCCGCGCCCCTCGATCACCTGCTCGTTGGCAAGCACGGTCTGATCCACCGGGTCCCAGTTCACGGTCGCCTTCTTGCGATAAACCAGGCCCTTCTTCAGCAGGCGCACGAACAGCCACTGCTCCCAACGGTAATAATCGGCATCGCAGGTCGCGAACTCGCGCGACCAGTCATAGGCAAAGCCCAGGCGCTGGAGCTGGGTGCGCATCTGCTCGATGTTCTGGCGCGTCCATGTCGCCGGCGGCACATTGTTCTGCATCGCCGCGTTCTCCGCCGGCAGGCCGAAGGCGTCCCAGCCCATCGGCTGCAGCACGCTCCTGCCCTGCATGCGCTGGAACCGCGCGATCACGTCGCCGATGGTGTAGTTGCGCACATGCCCCATGTGCAGCTTGCCCGACGGGTACGGGAACATCGACAGGCAGTAGAAGGGTTCTCCCGCGGCATCTTCCCGCGCCCGGAAACAGCCGGTCTCGTCCCAGCGACGCTGGACCTCGGTCTCCACCTGTTCCGGGGAATAATGCTCCTGCATGGGCCTCACCTGTGCTGTTTGCCGCCGCGAACGAAGAACCGCGCAGAATACCAGTCACCCCGCCCCCCTTCCAGACAGTCCCGGATCTGCCGAATGGTTCCGTCGCGCGCAACCGCAACGCCGCGCACGGCCATCTAGACTTCAGGATACATACCCTTGACGCATCGACCGATGCGAAGGAGGTGCAGCATGATCTCCCTGATCCAGCGCCGTTATCCGGACGACCTTTCCGAAATCCGCCCCCGCCACGGGTACGAGGAGGCGACGCCCGGCGTACGCCGGATCGAGGCCGGCCGCCCGCTGCGCTGGCTGAGTGCCGGCTGGAACGACCTGCGGCATGCCCCGGCCGGACTGCTGCACGGCCTGATGGTGACCGCGATCGGAGCCGTCATCATGGGTGTGCTCTGGTCCTGGCCGTGGGCCGGGGTCGCCGCCCTCACGGGCTTCCTTCTGGTCGGACCCGTCCTCGCCACCGGCCTCAACGGCCTGGCCCGGAGCATCGAACGGGGCGAGACCGTCGGCCTGCGCTCGGGCTTCGGCGCGCTGGAGGCAACCGGCGGTGCCATCTGGGCCTTCGCCGCCCTGCTGGCCTCGATCTTCCTGGCCTGGACCGCCTTCGTGTGGCTGTGGATGGGGGTCCTCAACGTCGGCCACGCCGGACTCCTGGGCCCGCTGCACGAGGCCCTTCCGGTCCTGCTGGGCAGCACCAGCGGACTGATCTCGCTGGCCGGCCTGGTCGTCGCCGGTGCCGCTCTCGCGGTCGTGGTTCTGGCGCTCTCGGTGGTCACGATCCCGACCCTGCTGGACCGCCGGACCGGACTCATGACGGCGATGGGCACCAGCCTGAAGGCCCTGCGCACCAGCCCGGCCGCCACCCTGATCTGGGCCGCGCTGATCACCGTTCTGTTCGCAGTCTCGGTGGCCACCGCTCTGCTGGCCCTGATCGTCGTGTTCCCCTGGCTGGGCTACGCCATGTGGCACGCCTACCGCGACCTGGTCGAACCCCCGGAGGAGGCGGCTCCGACGACCTGACGCAGGCCCCGTTACCGGCGCTCGCGGAGGCGTCGGCGGGTAACGGGGTATCACTCCACGGGGCGCACGCCCGGGCGGGGGCTGCGCCCCGTTCTGCATACGGGCGACAGGAAGACCCGGCCGCGCGCCCGTTTCGGGGCATGCTCGTGCTAACGTACCTCCGAGCACCGATCAATCCGGAGTGATGCCGATGAGCGACAAGAACAGGAATCCCGAGGGCGGGCAGGAAGAGGACCAGCATGAACGCGAATCGCGCCTGAGCGATGCCTACCACCGCATGCTGCACGAGGTCACCGAAGACCTCGAGAAACTGGAGGAACGCACCGGCAAGGCCATCAGCCAGGCGCTCGAGGGCGCACGCGACCGGGTACATAATGCCACCGACCTGACGCGCGAAGAGGCCCACGAGGTGATGGAGTACCTGCAGCGCGACCTGCAGGACCTGGGTGCCTACATCGATGCGCGCAGCGAGGACTGGCGCAGCTGGCTGCGCATCGACATCGGCCTGATCGAGGCCAGCATCAAGAACGCCCTCGAGCGCATCGCCGATCGCACCCGGGTGGAGATCACCGAGCTGACGGCCCGCGCGCAGGTGATGGGCGAGTGGCACACCGGCGAGATCACCGGCCCGGGCGAACTGGTCTGCAAGCACTGCGGCCACCCGCTGCACATGGAAAGGGTCGGCCGCATTCCGCCCTGCGCGCAGTGTCACCACACGGCGTTTCACCGCGGACCGCCGCCGGAGGCCGACGCCGGCTGAGATCCGCGGTGCCGGGGCAGCCCGGGTCGAGTGAACCCGAGTCGAGCAGACCCGGGGCGGCGGTCAGTCCCGGTCTTCGGCGCCGGCCCACCGCCGACCGACCGCCGCGCCCAGCACCACCAGCACCAGTGCGGCCAGCACCGCGGGTCCCTCGCCCATCGCCGCCGCCGGGGTGATGCCGCTGCGTGGCCGGATCTCGCCGTGCACGGTAGCCGGTTCGAACAGGGGCGAAGCGTCGATCAGCCGGCCGTCGAAGTCGATCAGCGCGGACACCCCGGTATTGGTCGCGCGCAGCATCGGACGTCCGGTCTCCACCGCCCGCACCCGCGCGATCTGCAGATGCTGGGCCGGGGCCAGGCTGTCGCCGAACCACGCATCGTTGGACACGTTGACCAGGAAGCCCGCCTCGGGCAGGGCAGCGCGGATGTGCCGGGCATAGGCCGACTCGTAGCAGATGCTCGCCCCGGCGGTGCGCCCCGCCAGCGTGATCCGACCGTCATCCTCCCCCCGGGCCAGATCGGACATCGGGATCATCAGCAGCCGGTCGAGCCAGGCCAGCTGCTCGCGCAGCGGGATGTACTCGCCGAACGGCACCAGCTGACGCTTGTGATAGGCCTCGCCGCCGGGATAGGTCAGGATCGCGTTATGGATATCCCCGTCGCGGTGACCGTCGAACAGCCCGGTCACCAGCTGCGCGTCCTCACCCGGCAGCTCCGCGGCCACCTGTTCCAGCGCCCCGGCCACCTCGCCAGTCAGCGCGGGGATCGCGGTTTCCGGCCACACCACCAGATCCGCCGGCTCGGCCTGCGCGGTCAGCTCGCGGTACACCTCCAGCGAGTGCCGGATGCCGTCCGGGGCCCATTTGCGCTCCTGCTCGATGTTGCCCTGCACCAGCGTCGCGCTGACCGGCTCGCCGTCGGGCTCGGTCCACTGCAACGGCAGCAGGGCCGCGGAGACCACCACCACGCCCGCCACCAGCCCCACGCCGATGCCGCGCGAACGCCGCCCGGCCGCCAGCACCAGCCCGGCGGCGATCAGTGCCACCATCAGGCTGGCTGCCAGCTCGCCGCCCAGCGGCAGCCAGGACGCCAGCGGCGTCTCCAGCGTGGCATGGCCGAACAGCAGCCAGGGGAACCCGGAAAAAAGCCAGGAGCGCGCCAGTTCCAGCAGCACCAGCCCGCCCGCCAGCGCCAGGATGCCCTCCATCCGGTGCAGCGGGAGGAAGCGCGCGGCCAGCGCGCTCAACAAGGCCGGGTACAGCGCCATCACCAGCACGAAGGCCACCGTGATCACGCTGGCGACCACCAGCGGGGCCTGGCCGAACACCAGCAGACTGTTGAAGATCCAGGACGTGCCGGCGCCGAAGAATCCGAGCCCGAACAGCCAGCCGAACCACGCGGCACGGCGTGGCCGTCCCTGCACCCGCACCAGCAGCCCGAACCACACCGCCAGCGCCAGCGGCGCGGCGGTGAACAGCCCCACCGGCGCGAACGCCAGCACCGCGAACGCCCCCGCGAGCAGGGCCAGCAGACCACCGACCCAGCGGCCGCTCAGGTCGGGCAGCGGCAGCCCGCTCATCGCGGCGCCTCCTCCGAAGCGGTGTCGCCCCCGGGGGCGGGTTCCGCGGGTGTCGGCCCCACCAGACGCATCTCCACCAGATGCAGCCGGCGATTGTCCGCCCGCAGCACGCGAAATTCCATGCCATCCAGGGTCAGGGTCTCGCCGCGGTGCGGCACATGCGCAAAATGCGACAGCAGCAGCCCGCCCACGGTATCGAAGGCATCCTCGTCGTAGGCGGTCTGGAAATAGGCGTTGAATTCGTCCAGCGGGGTCAGCGCCTTGATGGTGTAGCGCCCGCCGGGGTGCTGCATGATCTGGGTCAGATAGTCCTCGACGTCATGCTCGTCCTCGATCTCGCCGACGATCTGTTCCAGCACGTCCTCGATGGTCACCAGCCCGGCGACCCCGCCGTATTCGTCGACCACGATGGCCATGTGATTGCGGCTCAGGCGGAATTCCTTCAGCAGTACGTTCAGGCGCTTGCTCTCGGGCACGAACACCGCCGGGCGCAGGATTTCCTGCATGTCGAAGGCCGCGTCGTCCGGATCCCCGAAGAACCGCAGCAGGTCCTTGGCCAGCAGGATCCCGACCACCTCGTCGCGATGGTCGCCAACCACCGGCAGGCGCGAATGGGCCGACGCCACCACGTCGGGCAGGAATTCCGACAGCGGGGCATCGCGCCGCACCACCTCCATCTGCGGGCGCGGGATCATGATGTCGCGCACCTGCATGTCGGCGACATTGAGCACGCCCTCCAGCATGGTCAGCGCCTCGGGATCCAGCAGCTCGCGCTCCTGCGCCCCGCGCAGGGTCTCGACCAGCTCCCGCCGGCTGCGCGGCTCGCGCCGCAGACGGCGCAGCAGCGGCTCCAGCAGGCGCCGCCACAGCGACAACCCGCCCGTGCCGGCCCCGGGCTCAGGTGCCATGAACACTCCGTGCGCCGGCCGCGCACCGGGTCTCCGGCACGCGGTACGGGTCCGCAAGTCCGAGGCCGGCCAGGATCGCGGTTTCCAGGGCCTCCATCTCGGCCGCCTCGTCAGCGTCCTGATGATCGAACCCCTGCAGATGCAGCATCCCGTGCACCACCATGTGGGTGTAATGGTCGGCCACCGGCTTGCCCTGCTCGCGCGCTTCGCGCTGCAGCACCGGATCGCACAGCACGATATCGCCGAGACCGCCCGGGCCGGCCTCCGGCGGGAGCGGCATGTCCTCCGGCACCGGGAACGACAGCACGTTGGTGGCCCTGTCGCGACCACGAAAGGCCCGGTTCAGCTCGCGCCCCTCGTCGGCATCCACGATCCGCAGGGTCACGCCGGTCGTGGCCTGGCCGCGCCAGGCCGCGCGCGCGGCGGCATGCAGACGCCGCGCCGCGGGCACCCCGGCCCGCGGGACGGCATACTGCACCGCGACCTCAAGCGTCATCCCCACCCTCCTGTTCGTGCGCATCGTAGGCCTGCACGATGCGCTGCACCAGCGGATGCCGCACCACGTCCTCGCCGCGGAAGTGATGGATGCCCACGCCCTCCACGCCCTCGAGGATGCGGATCGCATGCCACAACCCGGATTTCTGCCCGCGCGGCAGGTCCACCTGGGTCACGTCGCCGTTGACCACGGCGGTCGAGCCGAAGCCAATGCGGGTCAGGAACATCTTCATCTGCTCGACGGTGGTGTTCTGCGCCTCGTCGAGGATGATGAAGGCCTCGTTCAGGGTGCGCCCGCGCATGTACGCCAGCGGCGCGACCTCGATCACCTGGCGCTCCATCAGGCGCGCGGTCTGGTCGAATCCCATCAGCTCGTACAGGGCGTCATACATCGGCCGCAGGTAGGGGTCGATCTTCTGCGCCAGGTCCCCGGGCAGGAATCCCAGGCGCTCGCCGGCCTCCACCGCCGGGCGCACCAGTACCAGGCGCTGGACGCGGTCCTGCTCCAGCGCGGCCACCGCCGCGGCCACCGCGAGGAACGTCTTGCCGGTGCCTGCCGGGCCGATGCCGAAGGTCAGGTCGTTGCGACCGATCCCGGCGATATACCGCGACTGGCGCGGACCGCGCCCGCGGATCGCGGCACGTTTCAGCCGCAGCACCGGATCGGGCGTGTCGGATGAGCTGTCGGCCAGGGCCTCGACATTGGCTTCCTGCAGGGCGGTGTGGACCTGCTCCAGGGAGACCGGCTCCTCCTGCGCCATGCGATGCAGATCGTGGATCAGCGCACCGGCCGCATCCACCGCGGCGCTGGGCCCGGTGAGGTTGAAGCGCGGCCCCCGGTTGTGGACGGCGACGCCCAGGCGGTTCTCGATCAGACGCAGGTGGGCATCCAGCGGACCGGACAGGCGTGCCAGGGTCTCCTGGTCGCCCGGTTCCAGGGTGAAATCCAGTCGGTTTGCCATGCCGGGTTCAGGCGGTCGCGGCGGCGGCAACGGGTTCGACCACCCGGCGCCCGCGCAGGGAGTGGGCAAGGGCCTCGGTGATCTCCACCGGCACCATCTGCCCGATCAGGGACGGGTCGGCGGGGAAATTCACGATGCGGTTGTTGGCGGTGCGCCCGGCCAGCTCGTCCGGATTGCGCTTCGCCGGCCCCTCCACCAGTACCGGCTCGATACCCCCCACCATGGACTGGTTGCGCTCGCGGCCATGCCGCTCGATGACGGCCTGCAGCTCCGCCAGCCGTGCCTTCTTCACCGCCATGGGGACGTCGTCGGGCAGCGAGGCCGCCGGCGTACCCGGACGCGCGCTGTAGATAAAGCTGAAGGAAAAATCGAAGTGCAGTTCCTCGATCAGGTCCATGGTCGCCCGGTGATCGGCGTCGGTCTCGCCGGGGAAACCGACGATGAAGTCCGACGACAGGTCCAGCTCCGGGCGCGCCTCGCGCAGGCGACGGATCTTCGCCTTGTACTCGAGGATGGTGTGCCCGCGCTTCATCTGCGCCAGGATCCGGTCGGAACCGCTCTGCACCGGCAGATGCAGGTGGCTGACCAGCTTGGGTTCGTCGGCGAAGGCCTGGATCAGGGAGTCGGAGAACTCCACCGGATGCGAGGTGGTAAAGCGGATGCGCTCGATCCCGTCCACCGCCGCCACGTAGTGGATCAGCAGCGCGAGGTCGGCGGTGTCTCCGTCCTCCATCGGACCGCGATAGGCATTGACGTTCTGCCCCAGCAGGTTGATCTCCTTCACCCCCTGCTCGGCCAGCGCCACCACCTCGGCGATCACGTCGTCGAAGGGGCGCGAGATCTCGTCACCGCGGGTATAGGGCACCACGCAGAACGAACAGTACTTGGAACAGCCCTCCATCACCGAGACGAAGGCCGTGGGGCCCTCGGCCTGCGGTTCGGGCAGGCGGTCGAACTTCTCGATCTCGGGGAACGAGATGTCCACCACCGGGGCCCGCGCCCGCTGCGCCTCGCGGATCATCTCCGGCAGGCGGTGCAGGGTCTGCGGCCCGAACACCAGATCCACGTACGGCGCGCGCTGACGCAGGGCCTCGCCCTCCTGACTCGCCACACAGCCGCCGACCCCGATCACCATCCCCGGCCGGCGCTCCTTGATCGCGCGCCAGCGGCCCAGCAGCGAGAAGACCTTCTCCTGGGCCTTCTCGCGGATCGAACAGGTGTTCAGCAGCAGGACATCGGCCTGTTCGGGATCCTCGGTACGCTCCGCGCCGCCGTCCGCCTTCAGGGCGTCCAGCATGCGGTCGGAGTCGTACTCGTTCATCTGACAGCCGTGGGTCTGGATGTAGATCTTGCGGGTCATTGCGTGTCGGCCACCTCAGCTGATGTGCCTTTTAGAACGGGACGTCATCGTCATCGAAGGAGCCGCCCGGACCGGACGACGGGGAGGACGAACCGCCCCCGAAGCCGTCGCCACCGCCACCGGGGCCCGGGTCGTCACCGCCGCCGTAGCCACCACCGGCAGCGGCACCGCCGGCGCCACCGCCGCCGCGTCCACCGACCAGCTGCATGTCACTGGCGACGATCTCGGTGGTATAGCGATCCTGACCGTCCTGCCCCTGCCACTTGCGGGTCTGGATCCGGCCCTCGATGTACACCTGGGAGCCCTTGGACAGATACTGCGCGGCGATGTCGGCCAGACGACCGAACATCACGACCCGGTGCCATTCGGTGTTTTCGCGCCGCTCCCCGCTCTGCTTGTCGGTCCACTGCTCCGTGGTGGCCACGCGGAAGTTGGTGACGGTCGCCCCGCCGGGCGTTTCGCGCTTTTCGGGGTCGGCACCGAGGTTGCCGAGAATGATCGCCTTGTTGACTCCGCGGGCCATGGGAACTCCTTGTGTCGGGCACGGGTTAATCGAGTCGATAGTGTAGCAGGCGCTGACGGGCGCAACAGAACCCGTCCGCGTGACGCGGGTCACCGGGCGGTGCGGGCGCGGGCTTCACCCGGCCGGGCCGCGCTCCAGGCGTTCCCGCAGCGATCCGTCCGCCTGCACATCGGGATGCAGGCGCACATAAACCGAGCCTGCATCCGGCGACAGCGCGACCTCGGCCACGCCGGGACAGCCGCGCAGTTCGCTCAGCAGCCTCCCCGGCTGCCCCTCCCAGACCGTCGGCACCGCGAGCGTCCGGGTCACGTAATGCTCCGGGCTGCGCCCGCGGGCCAGCAGGAACCAGATCACCAGCGCCGGCACACTGGCCAGCAGGACCGCCACGGGCCCGACCAGACCCAGCAGCACCCCGCCCAGCGCGCCACCGGCAAAGATCCCGAGGAACTGGGCGGTCGCGAATCCGCCCATCGCGGTGCCCTTGTGGGCCAGCGGGGCTGCGCGCGACACCATCGCGGGCAACCCCGCCTCCAGCAGGTTGAAGGCCGCGAAAAAGCCGACCATCAACAGCGCCAGCCACCAAACGCCGCCGTCAAGATGGAAAGCCAGAGCCAGGCCGGTCTGCACGAGCACCAGCAGGGCGATCGCCAGCAGCAGCACGCCGTGCATGCGCCTGCGCCGCTCGCCGAGGATGACCCCCGGCAGCATCAACGCAAAGCCGGCCAGCAACACCGGCAGGTAGAAGGCCCAGTGTTCGGCCGCCGGCAGGCCGGCCCCCGCCACCAGGTACGTCGGCAGCACCAGAAAATTGGCCGCCAGCACCAGATGCAGGATGAAGATCCCGGCATTGAGCCGCGCGAGCTCCGGGTCCGCCAGCACCCGCGGCAGCATGCCCCATTGCGGGACCATGTCCGGATGCTGGCGCATTCGACCCGGCGACGGGACCCACAACAGGAGGATCAGCAGTGCCAGCACCCCCAGCCCCGCCGCAACCAGGAAAATGCCGGAAAGACCGACGCCGCGATCGAGCAGCGGCCCCAGTGCCATCGAGACGGTGAACGTGAGCCCGATGGTCAGGCCGATCACCGCCAGCGCCCGGGTCCGGCGTTCCTCGGCGATCAGGTCGGCGGTCAGCGCCAGCACCACTGCGGCCACCGCACCCGCTCCCTGCAGGGCCCGGCCAAGGATGATCCCGTGGATATCCTCCGCCAGTCCCGCCACCAGGCTGCCGAGCACGAACAGGCCCAGGCCGGCCGCGATGAGCGGCTTGCGGCCGAGGCGATCGGAGAGCAGACCGAACGGAATCTGCAGGGCCGCCTGGGTCAGGCCGTAAATCCCCAGCGCCAGCCCGGCGAGCAGCGGCGTGGCACCGGGGATATCGTCAGCGTGCAGCATGAACACCGGCAGGATCAGGAACAGGCCGGCCATGCGCACTCCATAAATGGCCGCCAGCCCGGTGGTGGCTCGCAACTCGCGGGCATTCATGTGGTCAGGACTCCTGAATGGCACGCCGGTGAACGAACGCGGACGGGAGTCTACCAGAGCCCCGGGCCTCCGGCGGGCCGTGACCGGGTGTTACCATGGCCGGCTGGCAGCCGCCGGCTGCCCTTCCCAACGACTCCGGAGTATCCGTCGTCCCATGATGCAGAACATCCAGATCCGCGGCGCCCGCACCCACAACCTCAAGGACCTGCATATCGAACTGCCGCGCGAGCGGCTGATCGTGATCACCGGGGTCTCGGGGTCGGGCAAGTCGTCGCTGGCCTTCGACACCCTGTTCGCCGAAGGCCAGCGACGCTACGTCGAGAGCCTGTCGACCTACGCGCGGCAGTTCCTGTCGATGATGGAAAAACCGGATGTCGACCAGATCGACGGTCTGTCCCCGGCCATCTCCATCGAGCAGAAAAGCACCTCCCACAACCCCCGCTCGACCGTCGGCACCATCACCGAGATCTATGACTACCTGCGCCTGCTGTTCGCCCGCGCCGGCGAGCCGCGCTGTCCTGATCACGGCGAGACCCTGGCCGCACAGACCATCTCGCAGATGGTCGACCAGGTACTGGAGATGCCTGAAGGCGAAAAGCTGATGCTGCTGGCGCCGGTGGTGCGCGACCGCAAGGGCGAACACCACAAGCTGCTGGAATCCATGCGTGCCCACGGGTATCTGCGTGCGCGCATCAACGGCGAGATCCACGAACTGGACGCCCTGCCCGAGCTGGACCCCAAACGCAAGCACAACATCGAGATCGTCATCGACCGCTTCAAGGTCCGCGAGGACCTGCGGCAGCGCCTGGCCGAATCCTTCGAGACCGCGACCGAGCTGGCCGACGGCCTGGCACTGGTCGCCTGGATGGACGAGCCGGAACGCGAACCGATGACCTTCTCGGCCCGCTTCGCCTGCCCGGTGTGCGGCTATGCGCTGCGCGAACTGGAGCCGCGCCTGTTCTCCTTCAACAATCCCGCCGGTGCCTGCCCCACCTGTGACGGCCTGGGCGTGCACCAGTACTTCGACCCCGAACGTGTGGTCGCCCAGCCCGAGGTCAGCCTGGCCGGTGGCGCGGTTCGCGGCTGGGATCGCCGCAACGCCTGGTACTTCAGCCTCCTGGACAGTCTGGCCCGCCACTACGGCTTCGATGTGGAGACGCCGTGGAAGGACCTGCCGGCGGAGGTCCGGGCCGTGATCCTGCACGGCTCCGGTGCCGAGGAGATCCCCCTGAGCACCCCGGCCGCGAACGGGCGCCTGCGCACCGACCACCGGGTCTTCGAGGGCATCATCCCCAACCTCGAACGGCGTTATCGGGAGACCGATTCGGCGGCCGTGCGCGAGGAACTGGGGCGCTATCTCAACGAGCAGCCCTGCCCCTCGTGCCATGGCACGCGTCTCAATGCCGCCGCTCGCAACGTGTTCGTCAAGGGCCACACCCTGCCGGAGATCACGCACATGAGCGTCGCCGGCGCCCAGGCCTTCTTCGACGACCTCGAGCTGCCGGGGCGTTTCGCACGCATCGCGGAAAAAATCGTCCGCGAGATCGCCGCCCGGCTCGGTTTCCTGGTGGATGTCGGTCTGGACTACCTGACGCTGGATCGTTCCGCCGAAACCCTCTCCGGTGGCGAGGCCCAGCGCATCCGCCTGGCGTCACAGATCGGCTCGGCACTGGTCGGCGTGATGTACATCCTCGACGAACCCTCCATCGGCCTGCACCAGCGGGACAACGCGCGCCTGCTCAACACCCTGGCCAGCCTGCGCGACCTCGGCAACACGGTCATCGTGGTGGAGCATGACGAGGACGCCATCCGCGAAGCCGATCATGTCCTCGACATCGGGCCCGGGGCCGGCCGCCATGGCGGCGAAGTCGTGGCCGCGGGCACGCCGGCCGAGATCGCCGCCAGCGAAGATTCCCTGACCGGCGCCTACCTCTCCGGGCGGCGCAGTATCGCGATCCCCGAACAGCGCCACGCCGCCGATCCGGACCATACGCTTCGGGTTCGCGGCGCGCGCGGCAACAATCTGCGCGGCGGCGACTTTGAATTCCCGCTGGGGCTGTTCACCTGCGTGACCGGGGTCTCCGGCTCCGGAAAGTCCACCCTTGTCAATGCCACCCTGTATCCCTCCGCCGCCAACACCCTGCACAACGCGCGGCATCCGGTCGCCGAACACGACCGCATCGAAGGGCTCGAACGGATCGACAAGGTGGTCGACATCGACCAGAGCCCGATCGGCCGCACGCCACGATCCAACCCCGCGACCTACACCGGCCTGTTCACCCCCATCCGGGAGCTGTTCGCCGCCACCGCCGAGGCCCGTTCACGCGGTTACAAGCCCGGCCGGTTTTCCTTCAACGTGCGCGGGGGCCGCTGCGAGGCCTGCCAGGGTGATGGCGTCATCAAGGTCGAGATGCATTTCCTCCCCGACGTCTACGTGCCCTGCGACGTATGCCGCGGCCAGCGCTACAACCGCGAGACCCTCGAGGTTCGTTACAAGGGGAAGAACATCCACGAAGTCTTGGAGATGACCGTCGAAGAAGCGCTGGACTTCTTCCAGCCGGTCCCCGTTATCCATCGCAAGCTCGAAATGCTGATGGAGGTCGGGCTTTCCTACATCCAGCTCGGGCAGAACGCCACCACCCTCTCCGGCGGCGAAGCCCAGCGCATCAAGCTCGCCCGCGAACTGTCCAAACGCGACACCGGCAAGACCCTCTACATCCTCGACGAACCCACCACGGGTCTCCACTTCGAGGATATCGCCCAGCTGCTTCGCGTCCTCCATCGCCTGCGCGACCACGGCAACACCATCGTGGTCATCGAACACAACCTGGACGTCATCAAGACGGCCGACTGGCTGGTCGACATCGGACCCGAGGGCGGCAGCGGGGGCGGGCAGCTGATCGTCGCCGGAACACCCGAAACCGTCGCGGCCACCCCCGCAAGCCATACCGGCCACTTCCTCGGCCCGATGCTCACACCCTGGCCCACCACCGAGGATGCCCCTGCCTGACGCGGCCGGCGCAAACTCGGGCCGCGGACCAGACTACCCCCCCCGAAACGAAAAAAGGCCGCCCCGAAGGGCGGCCTCTTCTCACAGCGACGGCCGACGTGGCGTCAGGCTGCCTCTTCCTCGTCCGGCATCGGACGGTCCACCAGCTCCACGTAGGCCATCGGCGCATTGTCTCCTGCGCGGAAGCCGCACTTGAGGATACGCAGATACCCCCCGGGACGTTCCTGGTAACGCGGGCCCAGCTGGGTAAACAGCTTGCCCACGGTTTCCTTGTCCCGCAGGCGGGAGAAGGCCTCGCGCCGCGCATGCACGCTGTCATTCTTCGACAGGGTGATCAACGGCTCGGCTACCCGGCGAAGCTCCTTCGCCTTGGGCAGCGTGGTCTTGATCAGTTCGTGCCGAAACAGCGCATTCGTCAGCGCCTGCATGGTGGCCTTGCGGTGCGAACTGTTGCGGCCGAGCTGCCGGCCGGAATGACGATGACGCATTGGACTATCCTCTGAATGCTATTGGCGTGTTACGCCCACTGATTACTCGTTCTCGTCCCGCAGACCCGGCGGCGGCCAGTTTTCCAGCCGCATGCCCAGGGACAGCCCGTGGGTCGCCAGCGTATCCTTGATCTCGGTCAGCGACTTCTTGCCGAGATTCGGGGCACGCAGCAGTTCCACTTCCGTACGCTGGACCAGATCACCGATGTAGTACAGGTTCTCGGCCTTCAGGCAGTTCGCCGAGCGCACTGTCAGCTCCAGCTCGTCCACCGGGCGCAGCAGCACCGGATCCACCGCGCTGGCACCACCGGTCGCGGTTTCGGCGGCCTCTTCCTGCAGATCGACGAACGGCGCAAGTTGCCCCTGAAGGATCGTCGCTGCCTGCCGAACGGCATCGTCCGGAGCGATGGCCCCGTTCGTTTCCAGCTCCAGCACCAGCCGATCCATGTCCGTACGCTGGGCCAGGCGGGCGCTTTCCACCCGATACGCCACACGCCGAATCGGACTGAACGTCGCGTCCAGCTGCAGACGACCAATCCCAGTTTCGTCCGTTTCTCCGCCCGTCTGGCGGGCGGTGACCGGCTCGTAGCCTTCCCCCGTCCGCGCCGTCATCGTCATGTCCAGCTCAACGTCCTTGTTGATCGTCGCGATCACGTGCTCCGGATTGACCACTTCGACGTCATGGTCCACCTGGATGTCCGCAGCCGTCACGGCGCACGGACCTTTCTTCTTGAGCGTGAGCGTGGACTCATCCCGCGCATGCATGCGCAGCGCCACGCCCTTCAGGTTCAGCAGGATGTCCACGACGTCTTCCTGCACGCCCTCAATGGTCGTGTACTCGTGCAGCACGCCCTCGATGCGGGCTTCGACGATCGCCGCACCCGGGATCGAAGACAGCAGCACCCGCCGCAGCGCATTGCCGAGCGTGTGCCCGAATCCCCGCTCCAGCGGCTCGAGCGCCACGCGCGACTGATTCCGCGCTTCCGACTCGACCTCGATCTGCTGCTTGTTGACCAGTTCGTTGGCTTGCATTGATGCTCCCGGCGAAATGCCCGCTGGCGGTTACTTCGAATAAAGCTCGACGACGAGCGACTCGTTGATGTCGGCCGGCAGATCCGCACGATCCGGCACCGCCTTGAAGGTGCCCTCGAACTTGCTGCTGTCGACCTCCACCCACTCGGGCAGACCGCTCTGCTCGGCCAGGGTCATCGAATCCTGGATGCGCACCTGCTTGCGGGCCTTCTCGCGAACACTGACGACATCCGCCGGCTGGACCTGATAGGCCGCCACGTTCACAACCCGGCCATTGACCAGAATCGCGCGATGCGCCACCAGCTGGCGCGCCTCGGAGCGCGTGGAGCCGAAGCCCATGCGATAGACCACGTTATCCAGACGGCCTTCGAGGAGCTTCAGCAGATTCTCACCGGTCGAACCCTTCCGCTGCGCAGCCTTGTGGTAGTAGTTACGAAACTGCTTTTCCTGCACACCGTACGTCCGGCGCAGCTTCTGCTTCTCCCGCAGCTGGACCGCATAATCCGAAAGCCGCGTGCGGCGTTCGCCATGCTGCCCCGGCGGTTGATCCAGCTTGCACTTCGTCTCGAGTGCGCGCGCCCGGCTTTTCAGACCGAGATCGGCACCCTCGCGACGACTCAGTTTGCACTTCGGTCCAATATAACGACCCATAATTCGACTCCAGCCTCAGACGCGCCGCTTCTTGGGCGGCCGGCAACCATTGTGCGGGATCGGTGTCACGTCACTGATGTTCGTGATCTTGAAACCCGCGTTATTCAGCGCACGCACCGCCGACTCGCGCCCCGGCCCAGGGCCGCGGACCTCGACGTCCAGGTTCTTCACCCCGTGCTCCGCCGCCGCATTGCCGGCGCGCTCTGCCGCCACCTGCGCGGCGAAGGGCGTCGACTTGCGCGAACCGCGAAAGCCGGACCCGCCGGACGTAGCCCAGCTGATCGCATTGCCCTGGCGATCGGTGATGGTGATGATCGTGTTGTTGAACGTCGCATAGACATGCGCGACGCCCTCGGCGATGTTCTTGCGGACCTTTTTCTTGGTCCGGGTCTGCGCTTGTGCCATTAACCTGTATTCCCAGTCGTGTTACTTGCGAATCGGACGCCGCGGGCCCTTGCGGGTGCGCGCGTTGGTCTGCGTCTGCTGCCCGCGCAGCGGAAGGCCGCGGCGATGGCGCACGCCCCGGTAGCAACCGAGATCCATCAGCCGCTTGATGTTCATGCTGATCTCGCGCCGCAGGTCCCCTTCCACCGGGAACTTGTCGACCTCGGCCCGCAGCGCATCCACCTCAGCATCGGTGAGATCCCTCACCTTCATGTCAGGACGCACCCCGGCGGAATCGCAGATATGCCGGGCACGCGTGGGACCAATGCCATAGATCGACGTCAGTGCGATCACCGTATGCTTCTGATCAGGAATATTGATTCCAGCGACGCGAGCCATCCAACTTCTCCATCAAGATTCGGCAAAGCCGACTATAGTATCAGCGTTTCGGTCAGCGGCCAAGCTCAGCCCTGGCGCTGCTTGTGACGGGCTTCCGTACAGATCACACGGACGGTCCCGTTGCGACGCACCACCTTGCAGTTGCGGCAAATCGGCTTAACGGATGCGCGTACCTTCATTTTCCTTCTCCTGTGCTAGCGGATCCCGGTCCCGCCGAAACCCTTGAGATTCGCCTTCTTCATCAGGCCTTCATACTGATGCGATACCAGGTGCGACTGCAGCTGCGCCATGAAGTCCATGACCACGATCACGATGATCAGCAGCGACGTACCGCCGAAGTAGAACGGCACGTTCCAGTACAGGATGAGGAACTCGGGCAGCAGACACACCGCGGTGATGTACACCGCGCCCACCGCTGTCAGCCGGGTCATCACCCCGTCAATGTAGCGCTCCGTCTGCACACCGGGACGGATCCCGGGGATGAACGCACCCTGTTTTTTCAGGTTCTCCGCCGTATCCCGCGAATTGAATACCAGCGCGGTATAGAAGAAACAGAAAAATATGATCGCGGCCGCATAAAAGCCCACGTACAACGGCTGCCCGGGCGCCAGCGTGGTCGAAATCTCCCGCAGCCAGTCCATTCCTTCGGCCTGGCCGAACCACTGACCCAGCGTCGACGGGAAGAGGATGATACTCGACGCGAAGATCGGCGGGATCACTCCGGCCATGTTCAGCTTCAGCGGAAGGTGGGACGACTGCCCGCCCACCATCTTCCGACCTACCTGCCGTTTGGCATAGTTGATCGTGATCCGCCGCTGGCCGCGCTCCACGAACACCACGAACGCGGTCACCGCCAGGGCAAGGATCAGCAGGATCACCACGAAGGCCGCAGCCAGTTCGCCCGTCCGTGCCAGTTCCAGAGTTCCGCCAATCGCGCCCGGAAGACCCGCCACGATCCCGGCGAAAATGATGATCGAAATGCCGTTGCCGATACCCCGTTCCGTGATCTGCTCACCCAGCCACATCAGGAACAGCGTCCCGGTCACGAGCGACACGACCACCGTAAAGATAAAGATCGGCCCCGGATTCAGCGCCATGGGCATCCCCTGGATGGTCTGCCCGTTCAGCGCGATTCCGATACCTATACTCTGAAACAGAGCCAGCACCACCGTCCCGTATCGCGTGTACTGGGTGATCTTTCGGCGCCCGGCTTCCCCTTCCTTTTTAAGCTGCTGCAAAGACGGAACCACCGCAGCCAGAAGCTGCATGATGATGGCCGCCGAGATATACGGCATCACGCCAAGCGCGAAGACCGACAGTCGCTCCAGCGCACCACCGGAGAACATGTTGAACATGTCCAGGATGGTGCCGCTTTGCTGTTCAAAGAACTGCTGAACCGCGACCGGATTGATGCCCGGCACCGGAATGAACGTCCCGATCCGATAAACCACCAGCGCGCCCAGCACGAACAGCAGGCGTTTGCGCAACTCGGTGAAGCCGGTCAGTCCGCCTCCACCACCCGCTCGGGCTGCCGGTCCGCGCGCCATTATCAGACCTCGACGCTGCCGCCCGCGGCCTCGATCGCCGCGCGCGCACCCCTGGAGACCCGGACACCACGGACAGTGACCGCGCCGGACACCTCGCCCGAGGCAAAGATCTTCGCCGCACGCGCCTCAGCCGGGATCACACCCGCCTGCTTCAGCGTCTCCAGACTGACCTCGCCGCCAACGCGGTTCAGTTCGTTCAGGCGCACTTCGGCCGTTTCGGCCTGGCGACGCGAGCGGAAGCCGACCTTGGGCAGCCGACGCTGCAGGGGCATCTGGCCACCCTCAAAGCCGGTCTTGGTGAACCCGCCGGAGCGAGACTTCTGCCCTTTATGGCCACGTCCGCCGGTCTTTCCCAGGCCGGAGCCGATACCGCGACCGACCCGTTTCCCGGCCTTACGGGCACCCTGCGGACTCGCAATCTCATTCAGTCGCATTTCAGACTTCCTCTACGTCCAGGAGATAGCGCACCTTGCGCACCATCCCCAGATTCTCGGGCGTCGCCTCGATCACCGAGGTACTGTGCATCCTGCGCAGGCCGAGCCCCCGAACCGTCGCCTTGTGGCTGCGGATCCGATTCGCCGGACTGCGCACGAGTTTGACTTTGAGTTTGCTCATGATCAGCTCTTCACGTCTTCGACCGACTTGCCGCGTTTCGCCGCGATCAGTTCGGGCGAGTTCACCATGGCCAGTCCGTTGATTGTCGCCTGCACCACGTTGATGGGGTTGCGGGATCCGACACATTTCGCCAGCACGTTTTTGACGCCCGCGACCTCCAGGACCGCGCGCATCGCGCCACCGGCGATGATACCGGTACCCTCGGATGCCGGCTGCATGTAGACCTTCGCCGCCCCGTGGCGTCCGTTCACGGCGTAGTGCAGGGTGCCCTCCTGCAACGCCACATCCCGCATCTCGAGGCGCGCCTGTTGCATCGCCTTCTGAATCGCCTGCGGGACCTCGCGCGCCTTGCCATAACCGAAGCCGACACGGCCTTCGCCATCGCCCACCACGGTCAGCGCGGCGAACCGGAACTGCCGGCCGCCCTTGACGACCTTGGCGACTCGGTTGACGCCGATCAGCTTTTCCTGGAGCCCATCGGTGGCTTCACTTACATCATTACGTGCCATTGTTATCTCCGCTGGGTCCGTCTGCTAGAACTGGAGCCCGCCCTCGCGGGCAGCATCGGCCAGGGCTTTCACCCGACCATGGAAGCGGAAGCCGGAACGGTCGAATGCGACTTCCTGGATACCCGCCTGGCGCGCACGCTCGGCAATCTTCTGACCCACGCGCGCGGCAGCATCCGCATTCCCGGTGTAGGTACCCGCATCACGCAGGTCCTTCTCGACCGTGGAGGCCGCGGCCACCACATTGTCGCCATTGGGGGCGATGAGCTGTGCATACATGTGCCGCGGCGTGCGATGGATACAGAGACGGTGAACGCCCTGCTCGCGAATCTTGTACCGCGCCCGACGTGCCCGCTTGATTCTGGCCTGTTTCTTGTCCACTGGTGCCTACCTACTTCTTCTTGGCTTCTTTGCGCTGGATACGCTCGTCCTTGTACTTCACGCCCTTGCCCTTGTAGGGCTCCGGGGGACGCAGCGCGCGGATATCGGCGGCCACCTGGCCGACGCTCTGACGATCATGCCCCTGCACCGCGATTTCGGTGGGCGAACGCGCCTCGACGGTCACGCCCTCCGGAATCGAGAAGTCGATCGGGTGTGAAAATCCGAGGGTCAGATTCAGGTTCTTGCCCTGAACCTGTGCCCGGTATCCAACCCCGACCAGCTCCAGCACGATTTCGAAGCCCTGGCTGACGCCATGGACATGATTGCCGAGCAGCGACCGAATGGTTCCGGCCATCGCGTAGGTCTTCGCCTTCTCGCTGGGCTGAACGGTCACGGTATTGTCCTCGACGGAGACCAGCACGGTCTCGGGGACGGAGAGGGAAATCTCCCCCTTGGGCCCCTTGACCGTGATGCGGTCGCCCTGCTGATCGAGGGACACCCCGTTGGGCAGCTCCAGCGGCAGATTTGCAATGCGAGACATCGAATCGTCCTCAGTAGATCTTGCAGAGCACTTCGCCGCCCTGACCGATCTCGCGTGCGGCGCGATCGCTCATCACGCCGCGCGGCGTGGAGATCACGGCCACACCCAGACCGGCATTGATGCGGGGCAGCTCGTTTTTGCCGCGGTAAATCCGCAGCCCCGGCCGCGAGATGCGCTGTACGGTTTCGATCACCGGCTGGCCCTGGAAATATTTCAGGGTGGCGATCAACACCTTGCGAGCACCTTCGCCTTCCGAGCGGTAATCGGCGATGAAGCCCTCGTCCGCGAACACACGCAGAATCGCTTCCTTGTTCTTGCTATACGGGATCGACACCTGCTCCTTGTCGGCGCGCTGTGCATTGCGCAGCCGGGTGAGCATGTCGGCGATCGGATCGGTCATCATGGCGGTTTCTCCTTACCAGCTCGCCTTGCGCAGCCCCGGAATCTCGCCCTTCATGGCGTACTCGCGAAGCTTGTTTCGGCCCAGGCCAAACCGGCGATAGTAACCCTTCGGCCGACCGGTCACGGCACAGCGATTCTTCTGCCGCACGGGACTGGAGTCACGCGGCAGCTTCTGCAGCTTGTTCATCGCCTCCAGACGTTCCTCGCCAGACCGGTTCTCGTCGACGAGAATCGCCTTGAGTTCCTGCCGTTTCTCGGCGTGCTTCTTCGCCAGGCGTTCACGCTTACGCTCACGCTGGACCATCGATACCTTGGCCATTCCTCTTACCTCTTTACTGCCGGAAGGGGAAGTTGAAGGCCTCCAGGAGAGCCCGGGCTTCCGCGTCCGTCTTGGCGCTGGTCGTAATCGTAATGTCCATCCCCCGGAGGCGATCGACGCGGTCGTAATCGATCTCCGGAAAGATGATCTGTTCCTTCACCCCGAGGGTGTAATTACCGCGGCCGTCAAACGCCTTCGGGCTGAAGCCGCGGAAATCGCGCACACGAGGCAGCGCGATGTTGATCAGACGATCCAGAAACTCGTACATCTGGCGGCGCCGCAACGTCACCTTGCAGCCGATCGGATACCCGTCGCGGATCTTGAATCCGGCAATGGATTTGCGCGCCCGGGTCACGACCGGCTTCTGCCCCGCGATGGCGGTCATGTCACCCATCGCGTGCTCGATGATCTTCTTGTCAGCAACCGCGTCTCCAAGACCCATGTTCAGGGTGACCTTGGTGACCTGCGGGATCTCCATGACGTTGCCGTAACCGAACTGCTCCTGCAGGGCCGGCTTGATCCTGGACTCGTAATCTTCTTTCAAGCGTTCCATAAACCGATATTCCTGCAGTTAAGCGTCCACGACCTCGTCGTTCGAGCGATAAACCCGAACCTTTCGGCCATCTTCCAGCGTGCGAATCCCGACCCGGTCGCCCTTGGCGGTCGCCGGGTTGTACAGCATGACGTTCGAAATATGCATGGGCATCTCCTTCTCAATGATGCCGCCGCTGACGCCCTGCTGGGGATTCGGTTTCTGATGTTTCTTCGCCATGTTGATGTTCTGCACCAGGACCTTGTCGTCCTGCACCTTGATCACCGTGCCGCGCCGGCCCTTGTCCTTACCGGCGATCACGACGACATCGTCACCCTTGCGAATCTTTTTCATGACGTCCTCAAAGCACTTCCGGCGCGAGAGAAATGATCTTCATGTAATTCTCTCCACGCAGTTCACGGGTCACCGGGCCAAAGATACGGGTCCCGACCGGCTGGTACTGGCTGTTCAGCAGCACCGCCGCATTACGGTCGAACCGGATCACCGAACCATCGGAACGACGAACACCGGATGCGGTACGCACGACCACGGCATTGTACACGTCGCCCTTCTTGACCTTGCCCCGGGGAATGGCGTCCTTGACGGACACCTTGATGACGTCCCCGATCCGCGCATAACGCCGATGGGATCCGCCCAGGACCTTGATGCACTGCATGCGGCGCGCGCCGGAATTGTCGGCGGCTTCAAGGACGGTCTGCATCTGAATCATGGATGTTCTCCCGGGATCCGGTTCACAGCGCGTCGCGCCCGACCACTTCGATCAGGGCAAAGCGCTTCTGTTTCGACATGGGCCGGCACTCCCGAACCCGTACGCGATCGCCTTCCTTCGACACGTTCTCTTCGTCATGGACGCGGAGCTTCGTCGACCGGCGAATGAACTTGCCATACAGCGGGTGCCGAACGCGCCGTTCAACCACGACCGTGCGGGTCTTGTCCATCTTGTCGCTGACCACGCGACCCACAACGGAGCGCTGGGTTTTCGTCGTTTCCTGGTTCATCTTCGTTAACCCGCCGTTCTGCGTTCGTTCATCAGCGTCTTGATCCGGGCGATATCGCGCCGCACGGTTTTCATGCGGTCGGGACGCGAAAGCTGCCCGACGGCCTGCTGCATGCGCAGACCGAACTGTTCCTTGTACAGGGCCTCGAGCTCGCTGCCGAGTTCCTGATCGGACTTGTTCCTGAGTTCGGACGTTTTCATCACATCACCTGCCGACGCGTAAACACGGTCTTGACGGGGAGCTTCGCAGCGGCGAGTCGAAACGCCTCGCGCGCGACATCCTCGTTGACCCCTTCCATCTCGTAAAGCATGCGGCCCGGCTGGACCTTGCATACCCAGTACTCGACGCCGCCCTTGCCTTTGCCCATGCGGACTTCCAGGGGCTTGCTGGTTACCGGAACGTCGGGGAACACCCGAATCCAGATCTTGCCGCCGCGCTTGATGTGACGGACCATCGCCCGCCGCGCGGCTTCGATCTGCCGGGCGTTCACCCGACCGCGCTCGACCGCCTGGAGCCCGTACTCGCCGAAGCTCACCTTGGCGCCCACGGACGCCATACCGCGGTTGCGCCCCTTGAACTGCTTCCTGAACTTGGTTCTTTTTGGCTGCAACATGGCTTATGTCCTAGCTCGCGTTGGCCGCGGCGCGGCGGCCTTCGGTGGGCTCCAGGCTGAAGACCTCACCCTTGAAGATCCAGACCTTCACGCCGATGATTCCGTAAGTCGTTCGCGCCTCGGCGAATCCGTAGTCGATATCCGCCCGGAGCGTATGCAGCGGAACACGACCCTCCCGATACCACTCGGACCGGGCGATTTCGGCGCCATTCAGGCGACCGGAAACATGCACCTTGATGCCTTCCGCCCCCAGGCGCACCGCGTTGCCCACCGCCCGCTTCATCGCCCGACGGAACATGATGCGGCGCTCCAGCTGCTGGGCGATACCTTCGGCCACCAGCTGGGCCTCGATTTCGGGCTTGCGGACCTCCTCGATGTTGATCTTGACCGAACCCTGGTCCAGACCCGTCTCGCGCGCCACTTCGCGGCGCAGCTTCTCGATGTCCTCGCCCTTCTTGCCAATCACGATACCCGGACGTGCCGTCTGAATCGTGATGTGCGCCGCTTTCGCGGGGCGCTCGATGATGACACGGCTCACGGACGCATGGCTCAGCCGCTTCAGGAGGAACTCCCGCAGCTGGATGTCGTTATTCAGCGTATCACCGAAATCCTCGCCGTCCGCATACCAGGTGGCGGACCACGGGCGCGAGATGCCGAGGCGAATGCCGGTCGGATGTACCTTGTTACCCATGCTTACTTCGCCCCCTTCTCGCTGACACCCACGATCACGTGGCTCGTGCGCTTAAGAATACGGTTGCCGCGGCCCTTCGCGCGGGCCTGCATGCGTTTCAGCACCGGCCCCTCGTCGACCTGGATCCGCGACACGCGCAGTTCGTCAATGTCGGCGCCGTCGTTGTTTTCGGCGTTCGCGATGGCCGATTCCAGCACCTTCTTGACGATGGCCGCCGGTTTCTTGCGGCTGAACGTGAGTTCGTTCAGCGCCTTTTCTACCGGCATGCCGCGAACCTGGTCAGCAATCAGCCGCGCCTTTTGCGGCGACATCCGCGCGAACCGGAGTTTTGCGATCGTTTCCATCAAACCGTCCTCAGCGCGATTTCTTGTTGGCGATGTGACCCTTGAAGGTCCGGGTCGCGGCGAATTCGCCCAACTTGTGGCCAACCATGTTCTCGTTGATGAGCACCGGGACATGCTGCCGCCCGTTATGCACCGCGATGGTGAGACCCACCATCTGCGGAATGATCATCGAACGCCGGGACCAGGTCTTGATCGGACGACGGTCGTTCTTTTCCGCCGCCACTTCCACCTTCTGGCGCAGGTGATGGTCAACGAACGGGCCTTTCTTCAGTGAACGCGGCATGCTCGTGCTCCGTTACTTCTTGCGCCGACGCACAATCATGCGGTCGGTACGTTTGTTGTTACGGGTCTTGAAGCCCTTGGTCGGGCGCCCCCACGGGGTTACCGGATGGCGACCGAAGTTGCGGCCTTCACCGCCCCCATGCGGATGGTCGACCGGGTTCATCGCCGTACCGCGGACCGTCGGGCGCTTGCCCTGCCAGCGACGTGCGCCGGCCTTGCCGAATTTGCGCAGGGAATGCTCGGAGTGTCCCACTTCGCCGACCACGGCCCGGCACTCGGACTGAATGCGGCGCATCTCTCCGGACGCGAGCCGGACCGTTGCAAGCTGCCCTTCTCGGGCCACCACCTGCGCGCTGCCACCCGCCGAGCGGACCAGCTGCGCGCCCTTGCCAGGCTTCAGCTCAATGCCGTGCACTGTGGTGCCCACCGGAATGGATCTCAGCGCCATGGCGTTGCCAGGCCGGATCGGCGCCTGCGAGCCGCTCGAAACGGTATCCCCGACCTTCAGCCCGCGCGGAGCAATGATATACCGACGTTCGCCATCGCGATACAGCAGAAGCGCCAGGTGAGCACTGCGGTTCGGATCGTATTCCAGCCGCTCAACGCGAGCCGGAATATTGTCCTTCGTCCGCTTGAAGTCGACCGTACGGTAGCGCTGCTTGTGCCCGCCGCCGATATGCCGCGAGGTGATGCGGCCGGTGTTGTTGCGCCCGCCGGTCCGCTGCTTCTTCTCGACCAGGCCCGGATATGGTTCGCCTCGATGCAGACCGTCTCCGCGAATCTGCACCGTGTGCCGCCGACCGGCCGACGTGGGGTTGGTCTTGATAATAGCCATGATCAGAGCTGCTCCCCTTCACCCATGTCAATGCTTTCGCCCGGGGCCAGCGACACATAGGCCTTTTTCCAGTGATTCCGCCGTCCGAACTGACGACCGAACCGCTTGGTCTTGCCCTGCTGCCGCAGCGTGCGCACGCCTTCCACGCGCACCTCGAAGAGCTGCTCGACGGCAGCCTTCACCTCGGCCTTGCTTGCATCGGGCAGCACCTTGAACACGTATTGCCCGACCTCCCCGGCCATCGTCGCTTTTTCCGACACCACCGGGCCCTGGATTACCTGCATCAGACGGCCATTCATGCCAACCACTCCTCGATCCGGCGCACGGTCGCTTCGGTCATCACCACGGTTTCGGCTCCGACGAGATTGGCCGGACCCATCTCGCCCAGGGTCGCCACATCCACGCGCGGCACGTTCCTCAATGCCCGGTCGGTCCGCTCATCCTCGGCATCGAGCACGACGAGACCGGACTCCATCCCGAGCTGACGCAGCGCGGCGACGCCATCACGCGTCTTGCCGCTATCCACGCTGAAGCTGGAAACGACCTTCAGCCGCTCCTGCCGCACCAGCTCGGAAAGGATCGACGCCAGCGCAGCGCGATACATCTTCCGATTCAGCTTCTGCGAGAAATCCCGCGTGCGGGCCGCAAACACCTTGCCGCCACCAATCCAAAGCGGACTGCGGATCGTACCCGCACGGGCACGGCCGGTCCCCTTCTGGCGGAACGGCTTGATGCCACCGCCGGAAACCTGCGAACGAGTTTTCTGCGCACGGGTACCGCGGCGGGCGGCCGCCAATTGCGCCACCACGGCCTGGTGAACCAGCGAGTCATTGAACTCGCGTTCGAAGCAGGCGGACGAAAGCTCCACACTGGCCCCGGTATCGGCTGTTGTCATCTGCATCGTTATCAACCCTTCGCCTTGACTGCGGGCCGGATCATCACGTCCGCGCTGGACGGACCGGGGACGGCACCCTTGACCAGCAGCAGTCCGCGATCCGCATCGACCCGGACCACACTGAGATTCTGAATGGTCTTTCGCTCGGCGCCCATCTGGCCCGCCATCTTCTTGCCCTTGAACACGCGACCCGGGCTCTGGTTCTGCCCGATCGATCCCGGCGCCCGATGGGCCAGCGAGTTACCATGGGTAGCGTCCTGGGTACGGAAGTTGTGCCGCTTCACCGTCCCCTGGAAACCCTTGCCCTTGCTCTGCGCGGTCACGTCGACCATCTGGCCCTCTTCGAACCGATCGACGGTCATCGCGTCGCCCGGGCTCAGGCCCTCGGCGTCTTCACCATCGAGGCGGAACTCCCAGAGCCCCCGCCCGGGTTCGACTTCGGCCCTGGCGAAGTGCCCGCTCGCCGCGCGGTTCACCCGCTGCGGCTTGCGCGAGCCGGCCGTGACCTGCACCGCGTCGTAGCCATCGCTGTCGGCGCGCTTCACCTGGACCACGCGATTATTGTCCACCTCGAGCACCGTGACCGGCACCGACGCGCCCTCTTCGGTGAACACGCGCGTCATTCCAAGCTTGCGACCAATGAGTCCAAGAGCCATTTTCCAACCCCTTCGTAATCGCTGGCGCGGCCCTGCGCCCCAAAGTCGTGGCCCGGCGCCGAACGCCGGGCCACGGAAAGCCCAATATTATGACAGAAAGTTTCCGCTTAGTTAAGTCGAATCTGAACATTGACCCCAGCGGCCAGGTCCAGCTTCATCAACGCGTCCACCGTCTTGTCCGTGGGATCCATAATGTCCATCAGGCGCTTGTGGGTACGCAGCTCGTACTGATCCCGCGCGTCCTTGTTGACATGCGGGGAGGTCAGCACCGTGTACGACTCCCGCTTGGTCGGCAGCGGAATGGGGCCCTTGACCCGCGCCCCGGTCCGCTTCGCTGTTTCCACGATTTCGGCCGCTGACCGGTCAATGAGACGGTGGTCAAAGGCCTTGAGCCGAATTCGAATACGCTGATTAGCCATGGATCTTTACTCGATAATCTTGGAGACGACGCCCGCGCCCACGGTGCGGCCGCCTTCGCGAATCGCGAAACGCAGACCGTCTTCCATGGCGATCGGGCTGATCAGCGACACCGTCATCTTCACGTTGTCGCCCGGCATCACCATCTCGGTGCCTTCCGGCAGCTCGACCGATCCCGTCACGTCCGTCGTGCGGAAATAGAACTGCGGCCGATACCCGTTGAAGAACGGCGTGTGACGACCACCCTCTTCCTTGTTCAGGATGTAGACTTCCGCCTCGAACTGGGTGTGCGGCGTGATCGAACCCGGCTTGCACAGCACCTGACCGCGCTGCACGTCGTCACGCTTGGTGCCGCGCAGCAGCACGCCCACGTTGTCGCCGGCCTCGCCCTGGTCCAGCAGCTTGCGGAACATCTCCACGCCGGTCACCGTGGTCTTCTGCGTGTCGTGCAGACCCACGATCTCCACTTCCTCGCCGACCTTCACCACGCCGCGCTCAACGCGACCGGTGACCACGGTGCCACGACCGGAAATCGAGAACACGTCTTCCACCGGCATCAGGAACGCACCGTCCACCGCGCGCTCCGGCTCGGGGATGAAGCGGTCCATCTCGTCCACCAGCTTGTGGATCGCCTGGGCGCCCATCTCGCTTTCGTCACCTTCCAGCGCCTTCAGCGCCGAACCGGTGACCACCGGGGTGTCGTCACCCGGGAAATCATAGCTCGACAGCAGATCGCGGACTTCCATCTCCACCAGCTCCAGGAGCTCCGGATCGTCCACCATGTCCGCCTTGTTCAGGAACACCACGATGTGCGGCACGCCCACCTGGCGCGACAGCAGGATGTGTTCCCGCGTCTGCGGCATCGGACCGTCCGCCGCCGAAACCACCAGAATGGCACCGTCCATCTGCGCCGCACCGGTGATCATGTTCTTCACGTAGTCCGCGTGACCCGGGCAGTCCACGTGCGCGTAGTGGCGCGTGTCCGACTCGTACTCCACGTGCGCCGTCGCAATCGTGATACCGCGCTGCTTCTCTTCCGGCGCGTTGTCAATCTGGTCAAAGGCACGCGCATCGCTGCCGTACTTCTTCGCCTGAACCACCGTCAACGCCGCCGTCAGCGTCGTCTTCCCGTGGTCCACATGACCAATCGTCCCCACATTCACGTGCGGCTTCTTGCGTTCGAACTTTTCCTTGGACA